>JACRDF010000051.1 GCA_016212925.1 Desulfomonile tiedjei | reverse complement strand
TGGAATGTGCCTTAGAAGGCCAGGCCGATTTTATCATTTCCGGCGACCATCACCTTACCGACCTCAAGACATTTGAAGGGATCAAAATCGTTACCCCGGCCACCTTTTTGGGATTAATGGCACCTGGTTTCCTACCGGGAGATTAAAAAGGTGGCCCAGGGGGCAGGCTTTCAGTGGCTCAGATGTGAACAGCCGCAATTTCTTCCGCTCCATGATCGGGAATTATCACGTTCTTGCCGCTCTCATCCCAGGTCACCGTCAGGCCGCTACTGAAGAAAATTCTACGTGTTTTGGGACTGAAATCGGAAGTATATCATCGCCTATTAAATGAACTATAGACTCTAAAAAAATCAGAGAAGAAATGGAGAAGCCGCTGTAGGCGGCTTTTTGATTTCAAAGGAGGTGAACTATGATTCAAGACTACCTGAAAGCCGGATACCCGGTCTTGCTGGGGCGCACCCATGAACCCAAGCGGTTCATCAAAGCCACCCTCAAGTAATGCGAACGCACACTCAAAAAAGAAAGTAGCAGCCGGATCGGGGAGCGTGAAGGAGAACCCTTAAAATTTAGCAATGGGCTCTCAAGGAGGTTCGGGCGTTGGCGGGTTCCTGAACCTCATTGAGCGCCTTGCTCAAATTTGGGAATGACTAAAGTTATGGGAAAATCTCATCTTAATTGTCCTTTAAATTATTCCTGGGAAATGGGCCAAAAAGGTCCCGGGAGTCATCTTTTGTCAAAGACCCCCTCGAAGTCAGCAGAATAACTGCATTTCCGAGGCTGCAGGGATTTTGCGGGACTAAATTATCTGGCCCCGGTGAAAAATCATCATCGGAGCTTTTCTCTTTCTTGGGTCTAATTGAAAAAACTGTTGACAATCACAATAATGATAATTAGAAATACATTAGTGTATTTATAAATATGGAGGGCAAGATCATGATTTTTGGCAAGAAAGCGGTATTGGCCTTAACTGGTGCATCGGGGCGTCAGGTGGAGCATTGGGCCACATCCGGCGTAGTCAGGCCCTCTATCCCTGCAACTGGTAAGGGGACCCGGCGGGGATATTCTTTTAAGGACCTGGTAGCCCTGAGGGTGGCCAAGAGGCTCAAAGATGAAGGGATTAGCCTGCAAAAGATCAGGAAAGCCCTGGCCTACCTGAGAAAGAACTTCCCTGAGAAAAAGGAACCTCTGGCCGAACTGCGTTTCTTAACTGACGGCGAAGCCATCTTTGTGGTGGACCGGGACCCCCAAAGGATTTTAGACACCCTCAAAGGTGGCCAGTTTGTCTTTTCCCTGGCCTTGGGAGAAATCATTGAAGGACTCCAGGGCGAGCTTAAAAAGCTGGCAACCCCCAAGAAGGAAAAGATTATGCTGGAAGGCCGGACCCTTACCGTAGTGTTGACCCCGGACCTGGAGAGCGGCGGCTTTACGGTGCAATGCCAGGAGGAACCAGCAGCTATCTCCCATGGAGAAACGGAGCAAGAGGCCCTGGACAATGTCATTGATGCCATGGAATTGTGCCTTGAGCATGAGAAGGAATTACAAGCCGCTAAAGAGAAAGCCCGGGCGGTATGAGCTACACCTCAAAGCAATTAATCCGGGCGGCTAAGAAGCTTGGCTATGAGATTAAGGAAGGAGGCAAGCATACCCTGGTTTATGACTTTGCAACAGGGCGTCGCATAACCACAATCCAAAGGGGTTTCATTCCCAAGGGGACCTTAAACGCCATTCTCAAACAAATGGGCATAACTGAGGCCAAATTGAAGAAATTGCTCTAATGCCGGATTGTTCTCCACCTCTTTTTGAGGAGTTTCTGGTACACTGGCTTGTCGAAGGCAGGGTTGTAGAGCACATGTGCATTCCTGATACCGGAGAGAGGGTTACTTAGGGGCAGAACCAGCATGTTGAGGCAAGGACCTGGAGGTTAAATTGATAATTGATAAGGAAATACCTACCATGGAAGGCCAAAAAGGTATCCTGTCTCAAATAGTGGCGGCCCTCAAGGAAGGACTGGGAGAACGCCTGGTGTCCTTGGTCCTTTATGGGTCTCGGGCCAGAGACGAGGCTCGCCGGGGCAGTGATTGGGATCTGTTCATTATCGCCACTGATTTGCCCCCCCATAACTGGGAGAGACATATTCTCTTAAAGCGTTTCCTTCCTGCGGCTTATCGCGGCGCTGTTTCAATATTAGCTAAAACTCCGCCAGAATTTGAAGCCAATATCTCTTCCCTTTATTTGGACATCGCCCAGGATGGACGGATTCTTTTTGACCCGCAAGGTTATGCTGCCAAACGGCTGGCGGCCCTGCGGCGCCTGATGGAGGAGATGGGTCTCTACCGCAAGAAATCTCCGGGTGGGGAGGTATGGAAATGGCGGCAAAAACCTCAGCAACCCTGGGTCCTTAAATGGCGGGAGAATTGATGGCTGCTCCTGAGGAGGCATCATACCGCTTGCGCTTGGTTCTGGGATTTCTGGAAGAAGCACGCCAAGACTTTGACCTGGGGCGGTGGCGTGCTTGCGTGGATAATAGCCAATTAGCTGTGGAAAACGCTGCCAAAGCGGTTTTGACTCTGCTGGGTCCGGTGGGGCGGACTCACAATCCTGCCCTGCTCTTGCGGGAAGCATTGGCAGCAGGGGAATTCCCTGGGGAAATTTCAGCTCAAGTGACACTCTTGGCAGAATGTGCCGAACTTTTAGGGCCAGACATCCATGTGCAAAGCGATTATGGTGATGAGGCGGGCGGGCGTACCCCCTGGGAATTGTTTGACCAGGTCTCAGCCAGCCAAGCCCTGGACTTTGCTGAGGAGGCAGCTGAATTGGCTAGGCAACTTTTTGCAAGGATATAGACCAGCACCAAATCAGGCTAATACCTGGGTAAGAGAATCAAGATGACTCCATCTACAGACCTATTTCTCTGGGAAGCCGCCCTGCTGGAAAAATACCGGCAAAGGGAAGTTCTGCGGCAACAGATACTTGCCGACGCCATCGAGGCCTTAAAAAAGTATTTCCGCGGGAAGCGGGTCAGTAAAGTTTATTTGACCGGCTCCGTCCTCCAGGAGGGGAAATACTATCCCTTCTCGGATCTTGATATCGCCGTGGAGGGGCTGGAGGAAGACTACTTTGAGACCCTTGTCCAGTTAGAAGACCTCCTTGACAGAAACGTTGATCTCATCGAATTGGAATCGTGCCGGTTTAAGCAGGAAATCCAGGAAAGGAGCTTGAAAATCCTATGAAAAAAGAACCTATGGCCATCCTCTTAGGGTTTTTAGGTAACCAGAAAGATCTAATTCATAGGATTTTGAAGGATATTCAAGTAACTGAGCCTGACAGCCGGGAGAAGATTAGTCACCTGGGTTATTTGCTTCATAATCTTTACTGTGCCCTGGAGGATGTCTTTCGGGAAGTTGCTCAAACTTTTGAGAATCAGATAGAAGATCCCTCGCGCTATCACCGGGAGCTTCTGAAAAGAATGCAGTGGGAGATTCCTCAAATTCGGCCGGCACTCCTGACCTCTCGGAGTTATGCCATCTTGAACGAGCTCAGAGGATTTCGGCATGTATTTAGGCATGCCTATGAATATGAACTCTCGGCTGACCGTCTGACCCAGCTTAGACAGAAAATCATTCAAGATTGGGAAAGCATTCAGCGAGACTTGGATAATTTTACAGATTTCCTTAATAATAATTTGTTAAGAATTTGAGGTGATCTGGTTTGGCATGCCATTACCGGGAGATTGCTGAGGTGGCATAGGAGACCGTTGGAAACAGGGGGCGAAGTAGAAATTCTGCGGTTTTTGGCGAAATTCCAAATAATGGAAAAAGGCTCAAACATGTTGTTCGATCCGGATATTGTCCATTTATTAAAGCTTCGACTGGCAGAAGTGGCGGGAGACCGGCTTCAGACCGTGATCGTTTATGGCTCCCGCGTTTGGGGGAAGGCCGACCCCGAGTCGGACCTGGACGTGGCGGCTATTGTCCTGGACTGCACCCCGGAGTTGGAGGAGTCCCTCCAGGAGGCTGCCTATCAGGTCATGTGGGATCACGATTTTACCCCGCTTATTTCCCTTAAGGTCTTTGATGCTGGCAGCTTCGCAGCTTATAGGGAGAAGGGCTTCTCATTTTACCGGAAAGTGGCCGAAGAAGGGATTGCCCTATGAAGCTCCTCCCGGAGGTGGAGGCCTACCTGGCCAAGGCACACCATGCGTTGGAGGTAGCCTGGAAGCTCCAGGCCGGGGGAGACTTACCCGATGCCGCGGGTAAAGCGTATTATGCCATGTTTTATGCAGCCCAAGCTCTTCTTAGGGCCTATGGCATTGAGGTGGTGAAGCACTCTGCGGTGGCCTCCATGTTGGGCCGCCACTTCGCCAAGACCAGGCGAATGGACCCCAAATTTCACCGGATGTTCCTCAACGCCCGGCGAGTCCGTGAGGCCGCAGATTACGGCCTCTTTGGGGAAGTTGTTGAATCCACCGCCGTTTTAACCCTGGAGGAAGGCCAGACCTTTGTCTCGGAGATCGAGCGGTTGCTTAAACAAACCACTTAATTTTAACTGACTAATTATCTTCCATCCCTAATCCTAAGCCACCTGTGGGCGGCTTTTTTATTTCAAAGGAGGCGGAATATGATTCAAGACTGCCTGACAGCCGGGTACCCGGCCTTGCTGGTGCGCACCCACGAGCCGGAGCGGTTCATCAATGCTGCCCTCAAGGAGGCCAATGGCCGGACCCCTTATCAATGGGATGTGGTCAGGGGTTTCCGGGAACTGGGCACTGGGGCTAAGTGGGAAGAGGCGGACCCTTTGATTACAAATTTTCTGAAAACAACTTGGCTATTTCGTATAATATATTATTTAAAATATTCAAGGCATGATTTGATGATGGATCCTATCAGTATTCCGGTATTAGTCAGACGCTTGCGGACGCGGCTGGGGCTGACTCAGGAACAGTTCGCCCACAAGGTGGGGGTTACCTTTAGCACCGTAAATCAATGGGAAAATGACCGCCGCCGGCCTCAACCCTTTCTCCTGAAGCGGCTCCTGGAAATGGAGTCTGCTCTGGGCAAGGGCCCGGCTGGCCGCCTGACCAGGGAAGAGGCCCGGGCTTTTAAGAAAAGATGGGAGGCCGTCAATGCCGCAGAAAGTCAAGAGTTGGCCGCCACGGAAGTGGCCCACAAATTTCGCCAGTTAGCTGCGCTTTTGACTTCAGCGGAGAAGCTCGGCTGGACCGAGACCCGAGCCGGAGAAGAGTCCCAGGGCAGGGACCAGTGGGCTCGGCTAAGGAGGGGCAATCATGTCTGAAGCGTCGGACCTGGCGCCCTTGCTGGCAGCTTTGCGCGATCTGCTGGCCTGGCTCAAGGCCCGAAAAGTTGCGGTGGTGCTGATTGGTGGTGTAGCCGCGTCGCTTTTGGGTCGCCCCAGGCTGACCCGGGACGTGGACGTGGTGGTGCTTTTAGATGAAAGACACTGGGCCGAATTTCTGGACTTGGGAGCCCGGTATGGGTTTGTCCCCCGTCGGGCCGATGTTTTGGCCTTCGCCCAGGAGACCCGGGTCCTTTTGGTGCGTCACGAGGAAAGCGGAATTGATGCCGATATTGTCTTTGGATCCCTGCCGTTCGAAAAAGAGGCCGTGGCCCGGGCGTTCTGGGTGGAGATAGGTGGTATCCTAATCCCTCTGCCGACTCCGGAGGACTTGATTATTATGAAGGCGGTGGCGCACCGCGCCCGGGACCTGGAAGATATCGAGGCAATTTTGGCAGCCCACTCTAAGCTGAACCTGCGGCGGGTAAAGCGCTGGGTGCGAGAATTCTCTGCGGCCCTGGAGATGCCGGAGATTCTCAATGATCTGGAAATATTGCTTTCTCAGCGCCGCAAGCGGAGGAAAGGGAGGTCGACAATTAATAACTTCGACCCTATAAATGGGAATTCGTGATCAGCGCCGGAATTGGGGAATATCCCATCTGGGTCTGTAACACCCAGAGATAATGAAGGTTTTCATACCCAAAAATCAGCCAAGAGGTTCATTTAATAGCTTGAGTGGTAGATTGGATGGAAACCAAAGATAGCGATTCACATTTCGGAATCTTCCATCCATGGAGATCTAAACGATTGGTGCAACTAAAGACTTGAGTTTAACTGGTTAATTTTTCTCGGGACCTTAACTTGAGCCGCCTGCTGGCGGCTTTTTATTTTCCCTGGAGGTGAAACATGATTCAAGACTATCTGAAGGCCGGGTACCCGGCCTTGCTGGTGCGAACGCACGAGCCGGAAAGGTTCATCAATGCTGCTCTCCATGAGGCCAATGGCCGCACCCCCTTTCAATGGGACGTGGTTAGAGGCTTCCGGGAGTTGGGCAATGGGGCCGAGTGGGAAGAGGCCGACCCTTTTGATCTCCCCAATGTCGCGGCCCGGGGCAAAGAGAAAGCGGTTTGGTTCTTGAGGAACTATCACTTCTGGCTGAACGAGCCGCCGGTGATCCAAGCCCTCCAGAACAACCTGCCGATGTGCAAGACCAAGGGTATCACCCTGGTTATTGTCTCCGCGGAGGCCAGGCTCCCCCTGGAACTGGAGCGGGAGGTGGTGGTGCTGGACTTTCCTCTGCCTACCCGGGATGAGTTGAATACCATCCTGGGAGGCTTGGTTGAGAGCACCGGGATCGAGCCAGAAGATGAAGGGGCAGTCCTGGACGCGGCCCAAGGGCTCACCTGGGAGGAAGCCGAAAACGCCCTGGCCCTGGCCCTGGTGCGGCAGAAGAAAATCGACCCCCATACCATCTGTACCCTGAAGGCCCAGATGGTGGAAAAATCCGCGGCCTTGCAGTTCTCACAGTTCACCGAGACCTTTGCCTCCCTGGGCGGCCTGGAGAACCTGAAGGAGTGGACCTTGAACCGGTTCCAGAACCGGAAGCCCGGGCTGCCTTTCCGGGGCATTTTGCTCTTGGGTGTGCCCGGCACCGGCAAGAGCCACTTCGCCAAGGCTCTGGGGAATGAGGTGGGCTGGCCGGTGTTATCGCTCGACATGGGCCGGGTCTTCGGGTCTTTGGTGGGGGAAAGCGAAGCCAAGATGCGGGAGGCGCTCAAAGTGGTGGATGCCATGGCGCCTTGTGTGCTCTTCATCGACGAAATCGAAAAAGGTCTGGCCGGGGTAGGCGGCTCTGCCACGGATGGCGGCACCACGCAACGGGTAGGCGGCACTTTCTTAACCTGGTTGAATGATCACGCCAGCGAGGTCTTCGTCATCGCCACTTGCAACGACTATGCGAAACTTCCCCCGGAGTACACCCGGATGGGCCGGTGGGACGCTATCTTTTTCGTGGACAATCCGGGGCCCGGGGAACAGGCGCAAATACTTAACATCTATCTAAAGCAATTTCAGGTTGTCCCCACAGATATTGAATACCCCGATCTGAAGGATTACAGCGGCGCAGAGATCCGGCAGGTGGCCATTGAAGCAGCATATAACGGTTTCCATCTGGAGGGAGCGGCTAGTTTCGTGATTCCTATTTCGAAGTCCCAGAAAGCCCAGATGGACGCGCTCCGGGAATGGGCGAAATTTCGGACTATTCCAGCCAGCAGGGCAGTCCCGGAAGAGGCCCGGGGGCCAAGGAGGGTGGAGCTATGATGCTGGTGAACGTCAATGAGGAAACTCTAAAACCTGCCACTGTTAACGCCGAAATAAGTCTCCCTCTCTGGCAATGGAAAATCATTATCAGACGGGCTGAAGCCCTTTTTCGGGGGGACCTGGGCGCGTGCCTCGCTCAACTCCTGGAGGTGGGGTTCATGAATGAGATCAAGCTCTTGGGCGGGTTTAACAGCAAGACGGTTGAAAACTAGGGGAGCGATCATGAGCCATTACAGTGAGGTGCAAATAGAGATCAATGACGGGGCGGCCCTGGTGGCCGCCCTGAATCGTTTGGGTTTCAAGGGCAAAGTAGAGATCCACCAGGAAGCCCAACCTCTTTATGGCTACCAGGGAGATGCGCGGGCGCAAAAAGCCCACATCATCATCCGGCAGCAGCACGTGGGCCGGGCGGCCAACGACCTGGGGTTCGAGCGGCAGGTGGACGGCAAGTACCGGGTCTGGATCTCGGAGTATGACCAAAACTATAACAAATATGACGACGCCTGGATGGGGAAACTAAAGCAGGCCTACGGGGTGGAGAAGGCCCGGGCCGAGGCCAAGAAGAAGGGGTACCGGGTCAGCGAAAAGAAACTGAATGACGGCCGCATCCGGCTGGTTCTCAGGAGGTGAACCATGAGCGCAGAGATCATTCTGGAATTTTGGGAAGACGGCCAGGTCGACCTGGAGGGCAAGGGTTTTAAAGGCCAGGCGTGCTTCAAGGAGATGCAGTTCTTAAAAGACGCCCTGGGGGCGGAAACTTCTTCCACCAGGAAGCAGGAATTCTATCAAACGGAGGTCAAAAGAGATGGCAAGGTCAAAGCAAGATAATGGGCAGGTTTTGGAAGAGCACACCCTGGTCTTCACGGAAGACGGCAAGGCCTCCTCCTGGTGGTGGACGCCGGAAATTCAAAAGGTTCTCCTGGTCCTGGGGTCCCCCATACCGGAGATGGATAACTTGATTCACAACCCGTGGTGCGGGTAAGGAGGTAAGGCAATGGCACGAGTAGTCATCACCATGGAAGGCGGTTTGATTCAGCATATTATGGCCGACCAGGAGGGTGTCGAGGTCATGGTGTTGGATTTCGATACCGAAGGCGGAGACGACGAGCGCATCAGGGAATTCGAGGGTAACCCGGTTTATGTCTTTCAAGGGGTGGATGACGTGGATCCGGGGCGGGTCGATGAAATCGAAGGAGCCCTCTTTAAGTAAAACCCTCTTCTTTCATCTGCCCGGGGCGGCGGCGCTCTGGATAGGACTCATGATCGCCTTCCTGTTTTGATGAATCCTTCAAAAAGCGACTTGACATTACACCTTAAAGGTGTAATATGTGGGTGTAAATTATGACCGAGAAGCGCCAACCTACCTACGACCTGAAGGCATTTAAGGCTGCGTTTAGCAGCGTGGAGAAGTTGGCGGTTACCGGCACCGCGCTAAGAAGCGCCGCTGCTCTGGGATTTGGGCGCACAGAGATCGTTGAAACGATCCAGACCATGCAACGAGAGCATTTTTATAAGTCCATGACGGCCTATGCCGACTACCGGCTTTGGCAGGATGTATATCACGTTCCCTCGGCGGTTGGAGTCCTTTATATCAAGTTTACCGCCGATGTTTTAACCAAGTTTTTGTTGCTCTCGTTCAAGGAGAAAGACGATGACCACTAATCCCGTTTGTCCGAAAACGGGTGCGCCGATGCAGCGTGGCGTGCGCCCCATGACGTTAACCTATAAGGAAGAGTCGATCACTTTCGGAATGCCCGGCTGGTATTGCGACGAGTGCGAGGAGAGCATTCACACCGGCAAGGATATGAGGGTATCCGACCGGATATTGAATCGGCTTAAGGCCCGTAGCGAGGGTCTGCTCGGGCCGGAGGAAATTCGGCGCATCCGTAAGAAACTTCGTCTTTCCCAGGAGGGTGCCGGGTTGCTGATCGGCGGTGGCCCCCGTGCCTTCCAGAAATATGAAAGCGGGGATATGTTGCCAAGCCGGGCGGTCAGCAGCGCCTTAGTTTTACTCGATCATGACCCCGCTACATTAGTGGTTCTAAAGAGGCGGCACGATGCGCACCAGGCCTCTGTCCCGTCGCAGGCCGAGCCTCACCCTTGATGCATGGAAGGTTCCATATAGGAGGCGTAGCGCAAATTCTAAAGTAGCCCTTTTTAAGTAAAACCCGCACTCTTTCACCTAACCCGGGGCGGCGGCGCCCTGACTTGGGATGAGGGAGCGATGGCCCCCTTGATAAGGCCGGCATTGACCGGCCTTTATCTTTTTTCAGAGGAGGGAAGATGATGAAAAGCAACGGTAACGGTTTTGAAGAAATGGTGGCCATTCAGCTGGCGGTGCGCTCCTGGCCGGGGCAGGCCAAACTGAGCGCCGAGGACCTGGGGCTCAAAGACGGCGAGGTCCCGGAGATTTTCTACCTGGGTAATAAAAAACTCTACCCCCAGGAATGGCGGCAACTCTTCTCCCAGCTTACCAGCCGGGCCCGGAATTACCTTAACGACAATTCCTACCCCTTTGTGGTGGAGTACGTCCGCGCCATCCCCAAGCGGAACCTGGCCCGGGTGGTGGAGCGGTTGGAAGAGCTGAAGACCGAGTACCTGGCCCGGGCCGAAGAGTTCATGGCCCACTACGAGGCCATCCAGGAGCAATGGCGGGAGAAATACCCGGACATCTGGCCGCGGCTCCAGCCCCACTATCCCACCAAGAATCAGCTTAAGAGAAAGTTCGACTTTTTTTGGAGTGTCTTTGACATCAAGGGCGCGGAGATCAAGGAAGGGAGCGCTCCGGAAGTCATCGAGGCCTACCAGCGGGCCAAGGAGGAACTTCAGAGCAGGTATGAGGAGATGGTGGAAGAGGCGGTGATCTATCTCCGTAAGAAGGTCCTGGAGGTGGTGACCAATCTCTCCAGTCGGCTGAAGGAAGGGCGGATCGTACGGAACGACACCCTGGAGAGCGTACGCCGGGTGGAGGATTGGTTCAAAGACCTCAATATCTTTGGCGACACTAAAGTCGAAGAAGCCCTGACCGGACTGCGCTCAGTCCTGAACGGCACCGACTACGAGGCGCTCAAAGACAACCAGGCATTGAAGCAGCAGTTGGCGGGCATGACAGACCAGGTGGCCGTGGTGGCCGGCAAGCTGGACGATGTGAGTGTCATTTCCGGCAACTACAAACGGTTGATTGATCTGAGCTGAGGGCGCCAGTCATGACCGGGGAAGAATTGATGGCTATGTCCGAGGAAGACCTGGACGAACTGGTGCACGACCTCAAAGGAGAAGAGGCTGCGGCCATAAACAACCAGGGCCGGAATGCCCAGATCGCCTATATCCGGGGCGAATAAGGAGGCTGCTCATGGAGCGAAAAACGGTTTTCTTCAATGCAGATGAGGGGGCGAACGGCCGGCGCACCACAACGAACGGTGGCATTGAGATCGTCAAATACGGGACCGGCCTGACCGATTTGTTCATCCTGGGTCCCAAGGGCGGCCTGCGTCACGTAGTGGTGCTCCCCGACACTGAGGCTCTACTCCTGGGTCAGGAACTCCTGGCCTTTTATTCCCAAGGGTAAATA